>JADKCL010000069.1 GCA_016718825.1 Bacteroidota bacterium
ATCTTTCACGACAAGAGTAAATAGCTCATACTTTCTGTTCGTTGTTTGTTTTTGGTGTTTTGTTTTCCATTGTCTCCCCCGGCCCCCTCAAAAGGTCGGGGGTTGACTTTTATAGCCTTTTGTCCGTATCTTGCGCCAAAGATTAGAGACAAGAGATGAAAGAGATTGAATTCGCACCCCCATTGGGAAGTGTCTATGTAGAAATAGACGAGCAACCAGAAGTCAAGACAGGCTCGGGACTTCACCTGCAATCAAACAAAGACCCGCGCAGAAATCAGACGGCAACAGTCGTTGAGATAGCCGAGGACATCGAGGATGTTTCCGTGGGAGATACCATCATTTTCAACATGTCAAGGGCCGTGAAGGTCGGCGGGAAAGTATTCTCCGTAAAGATTGACTACATCGAGGGAGTTGTGGAATGTACAGCATAAGATCGTTGGTGATATGGGTAGGGGACCGGCGCCACCAATTCGAGGTTGGTGACGACAAGGGACCGAACATTGATGGCTACCGTGGCCGTATCGAGGAAATCTCCAGGCGTGACCATGACTCAGGCGCGGAATTCACCATCATGGTTTCGAACAACAGCATCCTGCGTCCATGGGCCATCCTATCAAGCAATCACTACGAATTGAAAAACGACATCAAGGCAGAGCTATGAGAATGATCAACAAGACGATGATGTATGTCCATCCAGAGTCAAGGCCACAGGAGCGCCAACTGGCTTCAGGGTTGTGGGTTCCCGAGGCCGGCGTAGGAATTGCCAAAGGCTTGGACGTTGAACGCAGGGAAGGAGAGTGGTGGCCTACCAACGCTACGGTGGTGGAATGCGCGGCCGGGGGAATTGAAGACGGCACCGAACTCACGGGCGAGGATGTCATCAACTATCAAACCCTGCAAACGATTCACTTGGAGAAGCCCCGCAAGCGGCCATCGTGGAGAACGCCCAAGCGCGGGGATGTATGCCACTTCAGCGCCAAATCTTTGAACCCGAATACGTTTGACAAGGACGGAAACACCTTTGTCTCAATCACCACTGCCTACTGCGCTACGTCTCCGGATGGGGAAAGGTGGGCTATCGGTCCATGGGCTATCGTTGAGCAGCTACCCGAGATGCCTGAATCAAACGGCTTGATTACAACGGTGAAGACAAAGAGCGTGCTGGGCAGGGCGATTGTCAGAATGGTTGGTGACGGGTTTGCCGAGGATCAGCCAAGGATTACCCCCGGCATGGTTGTTTCCTTCATGGTCAGCGGGAGTAACAACCCTGTATTCCCCAATCCCGACGGCGGGGATCCACTTACAGCTATCAAGGCTCACATGGTTATCGGGGTGAGCAGGGAAGTTCTTCCGGAAGATGAATTCCAGAAAATGAAGCAAGCGGTGCGTGACCATGAGGCGGAAGTCTCAAAAATGATCGCAAGCGCGGGAATCAATGAAGCAATGAAAGTCCCTACTGAAAAGCAGCTTGCCGACAGCAGGTTCGATGAGCAGGAGCAGGAACACTTCGCCGCTGCCAGGAAAGAGCGTGACAAGTCATGGGTAAGAACCAACCAACGAATCAAGCACTGATATGGCACTTACCTTCCCGATAGACACTGTTGATATTTACGAGATCAAGGAGCTGGCTCACATTTTGGATGAGTTCCCCGGCGATGACGATATTTTGAGATACGTCTGCTACCGCTTCGATCCGAAATGCACACAGGTCAGGGACCGTAAGACCGTAGCTGAAAAAGATGCTGTGGCTGCGACATTGGCTGGTTACTCCCCCGCGCGGGAAAAGAAAACGATTGTCACCCAAATGTCCACCCATGTTTTGCGGCAGCTTAACTCACTTGATTGGGAAGTGATGTGCTCATTGGAGATAGCCTTCGATGAAGCCATGCAGATTATCAGGGAGGAAATTGTTTCCGGGGACAGGGATGAAATGCTGAAAGCCGTTGACTTGAAGCAAAAGGTAATCAGCGGAATGGGAAAGACCGAAGACTTGCTCCTTACAAGGCAACAGAAGATCGCTGCGGCAGACGAGCTTGCCATGAAGGTCATCACCGAGACAACGGGGGATAGAAAGAAGCGCAGGAACACGTTGACTGGACAAATGGAAGAGGTATCGGATGATTAGCCATATCACGGACCGGGACAACTACTGCAAGGTCGTATCGTGGTACGAAATGACTTACGGCAGGGTGCCTCGGAAATTCCTGCTTGGTCAAGCCAAGGACGAGCGGGACAAGATTCCGTATGAAGTCCCCGCGCCTCCGATAGATGTGTCGAAGATTGCCAACTTTGACCTCCCGAAATCCGAGCAATACTTCCGTGTAGGCAAGCCGCCAAAGTGCTGGGACTATGACGAGTTGGTGAAGATCGCCAAGCGTGAATATTCATCCGGCGTTACCGATATACAGAGGAACAGCCCGAAGTACACCAACTTTCACTGGTACAGGGTCTATGATAACCTTACCCCTGAAATGCGGGAATACTTCGATCAGGAATGGGACCGCAGGAATCACGGCTACTGGTTCTTCAACAACGGGGTAGCCACCTACCTTACTGGCCAGCACTACACGTTCCTTACCCACTGGTGGCTGGAGGATAATATCCTGCCAGCGTACAAGGACAGGAACTTGATGGACTTCTACGCATGGAAGGCTGCCGAGCAGGATCCGATGTGTTACGGATTGATTGTCCCCAAGCACAGGCGTAGTAACCACACCACCATTGCATCATTTTTGTTGTGGGAGTTTGCTTCCCGCGTCAAGGGTGCAAAATGCCCTATACAATCGAACGGTGAACCACAAGCTGAGAAGGCGTTCTTGGACAAGATTGTCCCAGGATGGAAAAAGTTGGTCCCATTCTTTCAGCCAATATCCACTACCGGAACCAATCCTGTTGGGCACATTGTCATGGACACCCCGAGCCAATCGGGTAATTCACGGACGATCAGGCATGAAGGGGTGGAGGGGCTTGGTTCCCGTATCTGGTATTCGGCCAATGGTTCTTCCAAGAAAGACCCGTTGGACGGTGATAAGATCAACCGGTATTTGAGGGATGAGGCGGGAAAAGAGGAAGCCCTGAGCATCACAAGCCAATGGGGTATTATCAAGAAGTGTTTGATTACCCCGCTCGGTCGTGGTAAGGCGTGGTTCCCTTCAACGCGGGAGAATGTAAAAGACCCGTACACGTATGAGTGGAATACGATGTACCGCAATTCATCGAGGGCGGCAGCGGCCAACAACGGATCGCGGGAAACCGTCTCGGGTCTTTGGTCCCTGTTCATTCCCTGCTACGTTGGGCACAGTGAGATGAAGTTCATCGGCAAGTACGGGGAGAGCATCATCCATAAGCCTGATCGGGAAACAAAGGAATGGCTGCTTGCCAACAGGTGCGTTGACGATGCAGAGCGTGCCGGTTGGTCCGAGGAATACGACATGGGTGGCGCCTATGAATACGAGGTACGTCAGGGGGTAAACAACTCATTCGACTTGGAGGAGCGCCGCAAGATGCCGTTCACCATCGAGGATGTGTTTGCGGTTATCAACAAGAGTTCCGACTACAACACGGCGAACTGTAATAGGACAATCAGGGAGCTGGAGCAGATCACGTCAACCGGACAGACGCTATTTGCGGATTTGGTTGAGCGCGGGAATCTCGAATGGATAGATGAATTCAAGGGGAGGGTCAAGTTTGTTCCCCACGCGAATGGCAGGTTCCTTGTTCAGAAGAACTACATGCCTACGGGAAAGTTTGCCCAAGAGCTTCGAATCTTGGATGACGGGATTGTAAGAAATCCCCCGCGGCCGGGGAGAGAACATTTGGAAAAGCACGGCTCATGCAGGGTAAGTAGTGATTCGTGGGTTGTTATTGGAACTGACCCCCAAAAGACGGCGAAGCTGGACATGAAGGTTGGCCGGAGATATTCAAGCGCTGCTGCCCATGGATTCTACAAGTACCGCTACGAAATGGAGAAAGTCGCATGGACGCAGATTGAGGTAGATCCCGACTTTGCGAAGGATTGGAAAACCCATGCCTTTATTTTTGAGTACCACTGCCATCCGGACAATCCAAGGCAGCACCAAGACGATATGCTGAAGGCTTGCTTCTACTGGAATGCAAAGATTCTGTACGAGCGGCAAGTGAATGAGATCGGGGCTTACTTCACCGAGCACGGCTGCCGGTCGTTCCTGATTACCGACAAGGACTGGATCAAGAACAAGGACAATGCGGTGCCGGGCCTTCCGTCGAGCTTGGATGTGATTGAATTATACAAGTCACGGACGAAAGTTTACATCGACTATTTTGCGTGGGCAAACAAGTGTCCGTTCCCTTCTACGCTGCGTCAATGGATAGAATTCAGGGTGGAAGACATTGAGCGATTGGACTTACAGGTATCTAGTGGATATTCTCTTTTGGCCGCCCAGCCGGGACCTATTCGTAAAGAGGAGAAAAAAACCGATATTGCACCCGCTTCGAGCAAGGTAGCGCGGGGTATTGAGCAATTCATACAGCTTCACAGGTAATGGGAGTAGAAACAAGTAGTAGCCCGAACATCGCAGGGTATCCCTCTCAGGAGCGGCCTAACAAAGAAAAGGATGCCAAATACGTCCTTGCATGGATTCGCGCTATCGAGGCGAAGAATACCTACATGACCACCCTTTTCGCAGCTACCAAGTACGATGACATGAATACGGGGGATGTTGCCCCGATCTGGGGAATGTACCCTAAAGCGTACAGGACCAGGAAGGAAACCCGTGGTGTAGCCGATGTTTTGATTCACAAGAAGGTATGGTCGCTTGTTTCCCCCGGAACCAATGAAATTTTGACAGGCCGGGATATGAAGTGGGATATGCCCCGCGATCACGTCCAACACTTTGACCGCCTACGCAACTACTTCACCCACTTGGACACAAGCATTGTTGTCAGGGTGATGAACAAGGCGGCGATTGATGCCCACTTGGACAAGCAGATGCTTGAGCTTGCAGGAGCTACCATGGCTGTGGACCCTATGCTGAAAGAGGCCAATGCCATGATGGGGATTGACATCACCCCTCCCCCCAACCAACCACAAACGCCGGGGGAATGGGAGATTTTCAACAAGGTCGGGGGAAAGACAACGGGAGCAATCGTAGTCCGGAAAGCAGTGGAGGCAGTCAAAGCCCTGAATAGGTACGATACCGAGATTAGACCGCGGATTGCCGATGCGATCATTGACGATGGTATCTTCGTGCTCACTTCCAGAAGGAGCAACCTGGGGATTCCGATCATTGACGTGATTCCGTTCGAGAACTGCGCGATCCCAAGGACCAACAACAACTTCCACGACCTGCCTACATTCGGCTACTGGCTTTGGATGACCCCCTCACAGATCATGGCAGAAATGGGGGAAGAATGTACCCCTGAAGTCAGGAAAAGATTACAGACCCTTGGAGCGGTGAATGCCCAGCAGCGGATGACCTATCCTGTGGGTATGCCATTGGAGGCCAATGCAACCGAATTGGGTATCAAGGTATTCCGTGGAATGTTCAAGGACTACCACATCATTGAGACTGCCGAGCGGAAATCAGATGGTATCCGCAAGCGCCGGGAAGACATGTCCGATGAGGAATGGAACTCAATGGACCCGGCCAAGTACGAAATGCAGCGCCAGACCTACGAGGTGGTTTACGAGGGATCATTTATCCCAGGCACCGTGGATGGCCCCGAGCGCATGATGGGTAAAACCAAGGAGGGTGACGGGTGCATTAGCTGGGGATGCAAGTTGTCTTACAGCCAAGCCCGTATGCGCGGATCATTGAGAGGCAGCAGGCTTCCAGTTGTTGTGTCGGCTTACAACATGACCGACATGACCTTGGAATCCTTGGGTGCAAGGATGATGGCAGCCTACTACAACGTGATTCGGGCAAGCCTCGAATTGAGGGCGCTGTTGATCAAGATCCAGCCGCCGGGATTAATCATCGAAGAATCCTTCTTGGACAGGGTTACTTCCCATGACGGCACGGGACAGGCAAAGCGAACGGACCTTATCCGAGCTTACCGGCAGTCAGGGACCTTGGTTGTGAATACCGTTGATCCTGAAAATCCGGATCAGGGAATGCGCGGATTCGAGATCGGCATCAAAGTGGACCCAGGGTTCATTCCCGACTTCGAGCGTATCAGCAACTTGATCGCCTCGGAAATGGCAAGATTCGAGAAGGTCGGGGGATTCAACGCAGCCAACAACGGCGAGACTGTTGACGACCGCATGGCTGTAAGGAACATGAACATGATGGCAGAGTCCCAAGCCAAGGCGCTCAAGCCGATGACCGATGCCATGAGTGACGGAGAAGGGCGATTGGCTGAGATCATCTATGCACAGTTGCAGGCTACCTTGGCCGCTGGGGAAGAAATCGAATGGCTGGCACCGTTCTTTGGTGACGCTACTGCAAACATGGTGAAGCTGACTTCCGAGACGGACCCCATGACTGTGGGTATCGAGATGAAGCAAATGGCTACGGTACAGGAGCGGATGCTGTTCGAGCAATTCCTTTCCGGCGCTGTCAAAAACGCAGAGATTACCGCCGACGAAGCATTCACGGTAAGCAATATCGAAGACAAGCAGGAGGCCGCTGCCATGCTACGGGTATTATCCGAGCGCCGGGCAAAGATGCGTCAAGAGGAAAAGATGCAGGCAATCGAGGCACAGAACCAAGGCAACCTGCAAGCGGGTCAGGCTGGGAATGAAGCAATGATGGCTAAGGTCCAGATGGAGCAGCAGTCAATGATGATGCAACTGGAAGCCAAGCACAAGATGGAATTGGAGCGTATGCAGATTCAGGCCCAATTGGACATGGAGAAAATAGCCATGCAGATTGAGGGCACCTTGTCTGCCAAGATGCAGGAAATCCAGGCACAGCTTGAAATGCTGAATCAGTCCATGGACAGCAAGGAGTTCATCGCCGAGGAATCCGACAAGACCAAGCTGGAGATTGCCAACAAGGGAATCGAGAAGGCGAAGATGGATAACGAGGCCATGATTGAAGTTTCGAAGAACAGGGTTCCACCGGCCAGGGATAGTTCAAAGAAGGGATGATTTGTTTTTGATAAAAAAATCCCATATTTGTAGGCAAAAGAATAGAGAATAGAGATCAGCATGGAAGAGAATCAAATTATCGCAGCTCCAGAGGTTCCCGTAGTGGCACCGGTGGAGGTGAATACAGGAGGCGAAAACCTCTCGTTCATTGACAATTTTAAATCACGGTTTGGCGTAGATGTGCCTGACGAGGTAGCGGCCTTCGAAATGGTCAACCAATGGAAGTCACAGACTGACGTTGCTGCCGAGATGAAGGCCCAGCTTGAGGAGTTGCAAAACAACAGGGTTGAGTACCAATCCGAGGCAACAAGGCAACTGGACGAATACATCAAGAAGATCAAGGCAGAGGGTGTAAGCCCCGAGCAGATCCAGGATAAAGTCGCCCAGTTCTGGCAGCAGGCAAATGTCAACTACATCGCGATGGCTGAGAAGGATCCGATGAAAGTCATCGAGCACCACGTCCGAGGCAAGTATGCCGAAGAAGGTTTTGATGACGCCACCATTTCAGCGCTTGTGGATAGCGAGTTCAATATCCCGGAGGCACCTGACGTTGACGATTACAACGGAGATGATGACCCATTGTATGTAAAGGCAAAAGCTGCATACGACAAGGCGAATCTCTTGTTCAATGTGAAAGTCAAGTCGATTGCCAAAGAACTTGAAGCCAAGAAGCCGAAGTTGGATTTCCAGCCGGTCGGGGTAAAAACTCCCGAGCAACTGAAAGCCGAGGCCGAAGCCAACAATCAGGCATACGCTGAAAGTTTTGGAAAGTTTCGTGACGGGTTCAAAGGCGTGAAAGTCGGACAGGAAGTTCTCCCTTTCGAATTGTTCGGTGCAGACGGGAATGTTACTCCCGAGTTCCAGCCGGTATTCGAGAAGTTGACCAAGCCATTCGACTTCATCGACTCACTGTACTTGAAGGACAAGTCGGGGAATTTGACCGATACGCCAAACGCGGGGAGAATCACCGAACTCATGTTGCTTGAGCACGCACTGCCCAAGTTGTTTGAGAAGGCGAAATCGGATGCACTCAAGGAGTTCCAGAAGCAATTGCCTGGCTACACACCGGAGCGCGGGAAAGGTGACGGAGCCAACGGAAATGACATTGACATCAGCAGCGGGGAGCACTTCAGGCGAACCGTTCTGAACAGGACATAAAACAGTATTTAGGTTATCATTAAATCATAAAACAGTATGGCAGTTCAACAGCCCACATTCGGGTCAACCTTGGGGGGTTATGTTTCCTCCACGGAATTGCAGTCGGCATATCTCCGAAACCAACCTTGGTTGAATGAGGTGTTGTTGGCTAAGGCAAAACCAGCGTCCATCAACGAGATGCTGATTGTTCAAGGACACATGCGGTCCGGTGGCACGACCAATCTCCCTGTGAGGTATCACATCGAGAAGGACCGTTACACCAACTTCATCATCGTGGACGCTGCGGCAGCACCGGCAATCGGTGCCAACCAGACCCTCACGGTGGCGCTGGGAACGTACAACCAAAACGGGGAAAGCAAAGCCTACGTTGGCGCTATCGTCCGTTACCCTGACGGCTCTACCGGCAGGATCACATCGCAGACCGCTGCTGCGAACAACAACGTGATGACGATTCAGCCTGTTTCGTGGCCGCAGCTTCCAGCCGTTGCCCAGAACACGCAACTCATCCTGTTGGCACCGGCAGTTGGCGAAAACTACACGCCGATCACCGACTACCTCCACACTGATGTATGGGCCTACCGCCACGGTATGCAGCACATCAACTGGAGCACCATCCTCACCGACTTCAAAGCAGCCTTCGACCAGAATGGCAAGTTCACCGCGCAGGTCAAGTCTTTGCCAAGCCCCTTCACCGGCGGCATGGTTGACACTTGGTACTCCTACGAGTTGGACCAGTGGTATCAGTCCAAGATGGAACAGTGGAACTCCACCATCGTTCTTGGTCAGCAGACCGGCACCACCGGCCCATTGACATTGGACGAAGCCGAGACGATCAACGGTATCTTCCCATTCTTGCAAAGCGGCGCGAACCAATTTGTGACACCTGCGGGTAACTACACGGTGGCTGACTTGGAAGTGATTGCCCAAGGCTTCATTCAGGCTGGCTACGGCTCTGTGAAGCACAACCTGTGGTGCGGTCGCCAGATCGAGATCAAGCTGAACAACTTGATGCTCTCGCTGGGTCAGCAGAACAACCGCCAAGGCGAAACCTACAAAGACTACTACGACATGGCCTACACGGGCTTGAAGGGTCTTGGTGGTCACGACTTCAGCTACACCCGCGTTGATGCGTTCAGTGATCCACAGACCGGCTTGCCAGGTGCAGGCTTCGAGTATATCGCCTGCATCATCCCAGAAGCAACGGTGGCTGATACGATCACCGGCGCTCAGGTGCCTTTGTTGTCGATCTACACGCAGGATGCTTACAAGAACATGGAAGGTGCCGTTGGTTCCGGTATGTTCAAGTGGACTTCCCGCAAAGGTCCGGACTTCGTTGGTCCGAACGAAACGGTGACATCGCAGAACGGTGCAAACCACCTGCAACTGATCATCACCGGTGCCTATCAGACGGTATTCTGCCAGCCAGACCAGTTTGGCTTGATTCAGTAATCGTCTGAGTCCAGATGAAATATAAAGGGGGAGGCACATCGTCATCCCCCTTTTTTTAAACCATAGAGAAAAAAGAGTAGAGATGAGTACAAAAGAGGCTGTGAAGCCAATCAAAGACATGACCATCGCCGAGCAGGTTGCCTACTTGGATGAGGTCAAGCGAATGGGTAACGCTGAAAAAATCCTTGCAGTCGGAAGATACTTTCTGGCAAAAATGGGATTACCCGAACCATCCGAACCACAAACATTCACGTATTCCCCGCGGTACGATGCCAACGGGAATGACGCAACTCCAAAGCGGCCACACGTCCCATACCAGCCGGACGGGATTCTCCAGAAGGTGAACACAAAGCCTGCTGATTCCCAGTTCTCAAGGCAGATGGATACCGCCAATCACATTGAAGGCGAGTACCTGTTGACTATCCACGGTGTGTCTTTGAACATGGCGCGGGGAACTGAAACGATTGTTTCCTACGATCAGGCTACCAACAAGCAGGTAGTCAACGTGATTCCTGAAACACAGAACTTCAAGGGCCGTATCCGCACTATCAATCCACGGCAGGACATGGAGCAGTACATGTTCTTCTGGATGCACCCACGGAACTTTGATTCCCCCGCGCGCTTGAGTCCTGACAAGCAGGAAGCCTACGGCTTGAAGGTGGCGATGATCTCGAAATACTACATGCCAACCCAGCCTGCAAGGATCCGCAGCAATGTCACCTACAAGGCCGAGCACAAGCAGACCATGGACAATGCCGACAACTTGCGTATCAGCGCTGAGTTGGCACGCAAAACCGAGCGCGACTTGCGTACACTGGCAAAGCTCACGAATATCCCGGCCACCAAGATGGCAGCAGGCGACCCCAGCAACATGAGGGCTGTCTACGAGGGCTACCTGTACGAAGTGATCAACGGCAAGCACGGACATGAGTTCCGTACCCGCTTGATGACGGCCATGCACCGCGGGGATGACGAAACGCTGAAGACGGTCAAGGAGGCATTCAAGAAAGGTGTCTTGGTTGTCGAGGATGGGGAGTTCTTTATCTCTGACGGCGGGAATCTTTCCCAGCCTCTCACTTTGATCAAGTACATCTTGGACCCTGCTGCTGCCGGTCAGGAAGCTGAGTGGCTGGCAATGGAGATTGAGTACCGCAAGGATTCCCCGCTCACCCATTTCCTGGATGACAAGATGGTGGAGGTGGACAAGGCATCTGTTACCAGTGGCCGCGATGTTACCAAGGATGCGATTGAAGCCGTTGACAGGGCGATTGCCACAGGTACTGTTATCGCTACCAAAAAGCCGAATAACTGGATTTTGGCGAAGACGGGGGAAACGATCTGCTCATGGTCGGGAACGCCGGGTCATCCAAGCCAGCAGCGAAAATCCCTCTTGGAGTTTGCATCCTCAATGACCTTGCCAACCCTGCTGCTGAACCTGGGATTGGTCGAAGAAGAAGTAGAATAGTTTTGGCGATTTTTCCGGACAATTTGAGAGGGGGCTTCGGTCCCCTTTCTGTTTCTATGGGGTTGTGAAATATTTCCAATGGAAATTACTATCTTCGTGCCATGCCGACTCCAGTATTGACATATACACTTGGCTTCACGCTGAACCAAGACCAGACAGTTGGAAGCATGACGCTTACCGACACGACTGATTGGGCCTCCTATGGCCTGAATCCAGCGGATATTGAAATCTCTTGGGGGTACAACGGGCCGGATGGGAATCCGTACTTTGTAGCAGCCGTGGGATCCACTTGGAGCATATTCCCCGCGATCTCCACTTCTGCGTCACTTCCCCTGCCTTTGTCCATGGGCGTGATCCAGACTGGGGATTATACGATCTCCACCAACATCTATTCCGCTATCGGACCTGTTGACGTGGATGGTGGACCTGATACACACAATCTGTGTACGGACTTCCCGACACTTTGTTTGGAAACTCCCGTTGATTGTAACCGCCTGATTGTAGCCGCTACGGATGCTACGGGATGGGCTGCGGGTGGATGGACGGTGAACAGCAGGTCCATGCGCTTGGAATATCCCAGCGTACAGTACCATGCAGACATCACCGGCGCGGGACCGACAATCTCTACCAATGGGGATCCAATCTGGAACGGAACATGGACGGCATCGGCAACTGTCAACGTCACCAAGGGGAACTACACCGTTACCCTGACTACGACCAAGCAATTTCAAGTTACCTGCAATCTTGACGGATGCAGGATTCAGTGCATGTTCAAGACGGTGTATGCCAATCTTCAACGCGCATTCTATCCTGACAACCCGAGCTTGAGGGCTACGATCCTGAATCAGTTGTCGCGGATGACTACCCTTGCTGTGATGATCGAGAATTCGATTGCCTGCGGGGATGATACATTTGTCAGCAACTTGATGACAGAGTTCAAGATTCTTGCTACCGGTAAGCCGGACGGCGGGGATTGCTCATGCTGTGACGACTGCTCGGAACCACAGCCATTGACACCCATCGGTGGTGGAGGTGGTGCTGTATCTGTTGTTGCCGGACTTCCGTACATCAGCGTCACCAATGTCGGAACGGTCTACACGGTAGGAACCACTCAGGCATTGCAAGATCAACTTGATTGGATTCAGCAATACGCATTCACAAGCACGGATGGTACTGTTGACATTACCGCTAGTCTTCCTGCCGGTTCCCCGCCGACTGTCACGGTTGACCTGTCGGTGAACAACCCTGCTACGGACTCCATGGAATTCGTATGGACAATTACCCCTGGTGTCGGAGAGTCGCTTTCTACCCCGATCATTGTAGGGGATTTATTTTCTGCGGCAGGACTTACTATCACGGCGACTGGCGGCGGATTTTATGCTGTACCCGGATTTTATGCTGTAACCGGATTCTTTACTGGTGCACCATTCCCTATCGAGGCACGTGTTTAATGTGGTCAGGAAAGGACCTTACGATGCTACGGAAAGGCACGGAATCCTTGTGAGTCCAGACAAATATACAAGCGGCGGAATTTTACCATTGGATTGAAGGCGGCGGAAATTTGTTCCTTACAACAATCGGGGCAAGCAAAAGACATTTCTTTTCTTTGCCAGGTATATTACTTCAATGGAAATCTTTGTAACAATTGTTAAAAAGCAATGAGTAGCGCAACGGCTTATACGAATCTTTACAATGGGTCGGGCATGGTTTACGTGACTGGCCCGAGTGGTGTATTTCCCGCGCCTGACGGGGAAAGGAACTTCTACTCCTACCCCGATTTGGCGTTTATGAACGTGCCTGAGAATGCTACCGGCATCAAGGCATGGTCAATCCTGAATACACCTGAGAATGGTAGTGGCTATCCGATGTTCATTATCACGATTACCAACGCTGCTGCCGACAACTGCACAAGCGTCTTGGTGAACGGTGTTGGACAGACGGCGGGTGCTGTTGCCATGACCGTGGGAAATGCTACGGCAAGTGCGGCTTCCATTGCTGCTGCGATTACTTCTTTTGTCCCCGGCGCTGGCCCGAATTACAGGGCTGTGAACATCGGGGCAACTATCATCGGAATGTCCGACACTATCGGGACCGGCTCGAATGGTGACGTTGTGCTTCCCGCGTTTTCGGGGGCATCCACGGCTACCTACTCGGATGTTGGTGGAGGTCGGGATTCAGGGTCCAGCTTGGTGCGATTCTTCATTGACGCATCGGCGGGGGCATCTGAAACGGTTATGAGCGGTGCTGCATTGAGATCACCGAATGGTTGAGCTATCGTGGCTTGCAGTCGGGACGTTTGATGGTAGCGGCTTCTGTTGTGGCCTCTGCTGTATCTTTCGAAAGGTCTGCCAATGACATGACAGTAGTTTTGTCCAACAACGCTACGCTTACCAACGTGGTATCCATCGGGGCTATCAACGGGGATAGGATCACCCTGCAAGGCAACGGAGCCGATACGCAGGTGGTTACGGCTAGTGCCACCATTGGGTTGGCCTCAAGCGCCTCCTATTCACTTACGGGACCATCTACGAAACTTGTCTTGGAATGGGACACTACGGGAAGTAAGTGGAATGAAGTTTCCCGCGCCTCGGTTGCTGACGCTACGCAGATCAGGGCATCGGGTCTTCCCGTTCCTTTACAGCCGGGC
>JADKCL010000070.1 GCA_016718825.1 Bacteroidota bacterium
GGCTTGGATATTGCTGGATTCGAAGTCACCTGTAAAGATGGCCACGATACAGAAAACCGTCCGGCGACGTGAAAGCAAAACCGGTGACTTGAAAACCGTCTGCTTGCGCCTCATCCGAGGGGCACACAGAGTTGTAACGGCCACAAGCGGGATGGCGAAGTGAACGATGGAGGGGATGCAGGGCATCGTGCGACAAATTAAGCAAATTCGCTGCGGCAAGTCAGTAGGTGCTGCGATTTGGACTTTTCTTGCCGATGGCCTTGCAGCAGCGACCGTTTCCCGCAAAACATGCCAATCACCTTTGTGGAGGCGCTTTTCGGATACCCGTTTGACGGCAGCGCGCATGTCACCGCGCTGAATCCACAGCAGCCCGTTTTCCTGCCCGATCACGTGAAATCCGTCATGCGCATAACTCGCACGCACCAATCCGAAGACATTCCAAATCACTGGCAAAACGCCCATGAACACCACCCCAGAAATCAGACAGCAGCAATCCGACCACAACGGCCGCCAATCCGGCAAACAACAAGACAAAGCCAAACAGCGGATGTCGGCGCAGGGAATATTGGGAATTTCGACTTCAGCGGGCATTTCAGGGATTCTCCTGGCAAAATTGGGGGAGAGGGAAGGCGGTCAATCGTTGCGTTTTTCGGCGGTGAGGGTGTATTGGTATTCCAGGCTCGTGAAATCGACGGTCACCGTCCGGAAGCAAGCAGAGTCCAATTCGGCACTCACCTGTGTCGACGCCAATTTCGTCTCCGTGGGCGGCCCAACGGGAAGCGGCTCCTTTTTGAAGTCGATCACCACGAGTTTTTTCCATCGGGTTTGAGGGGCCTCTTGCGCACCTTGGAGAAGTAGGCGACGCGGTTGCTGATGAATCCGTAGGTATTGACAATCAGGACCAAATCGGCTTCGCCTTCCTTGAGCATCGGATCCTCGGCTTCACGAGCCGCGTTTCCACGTTGAGGTTGTTTTGTCGGTATTGTGGGAGAGTCTGCGGTTGATGTAATCGAGGAAATCTTGCTCGATGTCGATGGCGATGACTTTGCGGGCCTTGCGGGCGAGGGGCATCAGAAATAACCGGTACCTGCGCCGATGTCGGCGACGACTTTGTCACTGAGGTCGCCGAGGCGGCTGATGACCATTTGCGGCTTTTGCCAGTTTTCGCGGTCGCCATGGTCGAGGTCTTCCAAAGCTTCAAAGGCGCTGTCGCTTTCGGTGGTGAGCACCATCTGTCCGTTGGGGAGATATTGGTTCTCTGCGTCAAGTTGATTGTTTTTCCCCGCCTCCGAATTGCAACCTCCGAGGAAGCAGAAACTCAACAGGAGGGTGCCGAAGCCGAGAAAGCCAAGCCTCCGAGCGGGATACGATGTCGTTGAATTATCCTTCATCGCCTTCCTTGGGTGCTTTGGGTTCCTTTTCGGGTTTTACCTTGGGTTCCTTCGGCGCTTTGGGTTCCTTTTCGGCCTTGACCTTGGGCTCTTTGGGGGCCTTCGGTTCTTTTTGAGCCTTTTCCTTCTTTTCTTTTGGAGCCTTGGGTTCCTTTGCTGCCTTCACCTTGGGCTCTGGGGCCTTGTCGCCCTTCTCCGGTTTTTTCCTTTTTCTCCTTCGGCGTTTTGTCACCTTTGGCCTTTGGGTTTCCTTCTCCGGTTTTTCGTTGTCTGCCTTCGAATCTTCCTCTTTTTCTTCGAATCCGATTTTTTGGCTTCCGGACCGGGTTTCACGTCAGGTGTAGGCTGCGCCTCCTTCGCACCCGCATCAGGGGCAGGATCTTCCACAGGGTGTAATGCCGGGTTGCGGGATCGTCGGCCTTGATGCGTTTGATCGGACCAAAAATTTCGTCCTGGCGGCCTTGATGCGGGCAGCTTCCTCGGCAACTTTGGCGTTTTGGTCTTCGATGGCGAGGGCCTCTGCTTCCTTGGCCTTCAATTCCTCGACTTCCTGACGTTGGCGCGCCGCAATCTCGGGCTTGGTCAGTTTTTTGCGCACCGAAGTGTATTGGATGATGTCGTGCAGGTCGCAGTCGCAATCATAGTAGTCTTCGTAGCATTTGGTGATCATGCAGTCCATTTCCCATCCCTTTTTGAATTTGGTGGGCTTTTTGGAACGCTTGAAGGTAAGTTTATAGGTACAGTCGCTCGTCCATTCAATCTTGAAGACAAGTTTGTTGCCCTTGTCTTTGAGTTTGCCCTCCCTGTCGAGGCGCATCTTGGATTTGGACTTGTCAATCTTCTGATCGCGGGTGATTTTCCGTGTTTTGGTCTCCCGCATTCCGCGGTTGCTATTCACCTGCACCTCCTTGTGGCGTGACCGGCGAATGGTGATGTACATGTTGTTTTTGTCGATGTACTCCATCGAACCGCGGCGGTAGCGGGCGCAGGGCACAGCGTAGCCGTGTTTGACCGTGCTGTCCGCATTGTTGGCGTGAAATCTTTCGTTGGCGGTGTTGGCGCCGTCTCGAACTTCAGGTTCATTGTCGCCTTTTTTGCCTTTTTTCTTCTTTTTTTTGCCGTCTTCCCCGCCGCCGCCATCGTCACCGGCATCGTCGGAAGGTTCAGATTTTTCGCGTTTTGCCTTCGAATCGCCATCTTCCTTGCCCGCTTTGGGGGCTTTGGCAGGCTTTTCCGGTTTGGCTTCTTTTTCGGGTTTGGGCGCTTTGGGCGGCTTTTCGGGCTTGACCTTCGCTTCTTTGGCGGGTTTTTCGGGTTTTGCCTTTTCTTCCTTCGCAGGTTTTTCCTTTTTGTCGTCGCCATCGTCCTGCGCGAATGCCGCAAAAGGGGCCACGGAAAAAGCCATCAACAACAAATTGCCAACAAATGGCAGGTGCAGCCCCGACAGTGTTTTGGAAACCACTTTTCATTCTTTTAGTCAACGCAGCAAGGTAACGTTACCAATTTGCGATCAGCGCCTGCAAATATACATGCGAACGGTGGAATGCGAAATCAGCCCCCAAAATCGACCTTCGAGGCAACAAATCGAACTCCCGTATGGCATTCGGCTGCAAAAAATCAGCCGACGGTAGCGATCAGGTGGTCTACAAGGGCCACGTATTGTTCCATGGAGGCATCGGCAGACTGACCCTTGAGGCTTTCCCAAGCGGCGTATTTGGCGGCGCCTTTGAAATCAAACATGCCGGGTTTGTCGCCATGGACATCGCCTTCGGTGGCTTGCTTGAAGAGGGCGTACAGGTTCAGCAATTGTTCGTTGCTCGGCCTTGCGGTGAGGGTTTTGACCCGCTCTGCGGCGTCGTGAAACTTTTCTGTGAGTGTCATTCTCTGCGAATCGATATTTGAAGTAAAGCTATGGGAAAATGCGGAAACGGCCAAAAAGGGGAAGAGGGACACCTGTTTTCAATGAACCATCCCGAAAAAAACGACATTGCACTTTGCTCCAGCGGGCCAGCTTGAATGGAGATTGACCGCAAGCCGTAATCGTACCGCAGCCGAAATTCACATCGTTTCTAAAACGCCAGCGGAGGCAATGTTCTCCGAATCAGTTTTCCTTCACCAGTTTAATCACCTCAACCCGATCCTTGACCCGCACCTCCACAAAATACAGCCCCGCGCTCAGGTGCGTCACGTCCACAGGCGGGTCACCCGCGCGGTAGGTGCGTGAGGCCGCGACCTCGCGGCCGGTGATGTCGTGGATACGCAGCGTGAAGCTTGAGAATGCAGGATTCGTTTCAATCTTAAAGGATTGATAGGCAGGGTTAGGAAAAACCAGAATGTCGAAAGTACTTGAAATTGTATCCGAGGAAACACTGACGGGTTGGTAGATGCAAGAATCCGTCGTGTTGCCGCCCATCCATTCTGCAATGTAATGAATATCAAAAAGTGGAGGAACGGGGTTAGGGGCACCAGAAACAAACAACCTACCCTCCATGCCCGCAACATTAAGCAACGATTCTTTTCCGCTGCCAAAAATACAAAAGTAAGTCCCGTCAAAATGGGCAAGGGTATGCATCCTGCGGATCTGATTGGAAGTAACGGGGGCCACAATGTACAATTTCCCAGCAATGACCTCAAGGTCGTAAGCTTCGAACCAAAATTGAATGTCGGGAAATGGATCAATCCACTTTTCGCCATCCCAAGCCATGACATAATCTTTGACATTGCCATTTATCGAAAGAAATTTTCCAGCGACAAAGAGCAAATTGTGGTACACGGCCATGTCATTGACATAGGAGTTGGATCCATAGATCCCATTTTGAAGCGAATGCCAACCTGCATCGTCGTATTTCAGGATTTCGTTACCGCCATTTTCGTCTTCGAAGTTGCCGGCAAAATAGTAGGCACCCTGAAAATAGACGACACTTTTTACTACTTCTCGATCGCCTGCCTGCCATGGCAACGGCGAACCAAATGACTCCCAAGTGCTACCGTTCCACTTTGCGATATGGTCGATGGCTTGACCACTGATTGAATCGTAGGTTCCGGTAGCGAATAGGTTGTCATTCGCAATCGATAAGTAGGAGGGTCCTGTGGGATTACCGCAAGCTTGCCAATGGACTCCATCCCAGGTCGCCAAGTAGGAAGTGGAATTCAGTCCGACGCCATCTAATTTTTCAAATTGTCCCCCCGCAAAAATTTTAGAATGGTATACAATTACAGAGTTGGAGGTGTTGTAAGAAAATGGGCGATGTCCTAATCCGGAATCAAGAGCATGCCATCTTTCCCCATCAAATTTGGCAATGCACCCTACGTAGTTCGAGCCTGCATTGTTAAATTGACCTGCGGCAAAAAGTGTATTGGTAGCGGAATCATAATACAATTGGTTGATGAATCGATTGACGCCGCCATCGACTTCTTGCCAGATCTGCCCCTTCCCAACCCCAAAACAGGTCAGAAGCAGGCACAGCAGAAGGTATCGCATGATTGTTCTCATTGTTTGACCAATTTAATCACCTCAACCCGATCCTTGACCCGCACCTCCACAAAATACAGCCCCGCGCTCAGGTGCGCCACGTCCACAGGCGGGTCACCCGCGCGGTAGGTGCAGGCAGGCGCGACCTCGCGGCCGGTGATGTCGTGGATTTCGAGGGTGCATGTTGTCGTGTTGGGCGGGAGCGTCAGCTTAAAGGATGAATTCGTTGGATTGGGGTAGAGGGAGATTTGGTCAATTTCATTTTCTAATTCGGGAGATGCCACCAATCGACAACCGTCCAAATTTGCACCTCCGATCCATTTCGCAAAACGAGAGATGGAATCAATCCCGCCAACCGACTCTGAGCCAATCGTCATGAAAAGTGTATCATGGTAAAAACCAATTGAGGTCGGAACAAAATCGTTGGATTCCTCCAACCCACACCACCGATTGCCGTCCCACATGGCAAGGTTCCTTGCTGGGTAACCTCCAGCCGAATCAAACAGGCCATAAGCATACAAGGCATCCCCATTGATAAGAATGCCACGAATCCATCCACCAGGCACCCTGTATTGCACTCCTCCCTGCAGCGTGTCCCATACTTGTCCATCCCAAATCGTGATTCCATTGCCTGGTATTGATCCCGGCGTATCGTGCTTATTAAAATGACCAGCAATTACCAATTTCCCTTGATACGTAGCAAGAGCACTCACATTGGGAAAAGTGCCGAATAGGCCGACATCGACACCAACCCAATCGAAGCCGTTCCATTTTGCCAAACCATGAATCGGTGGATTACTCCCCGGTTTGTGAAAGTCACCACCAATGTATAACTCGCCCTCAAACCACTCCGCATCATAAATCCGATTCAACGAACTCATGAACTTTGGCAAGTTAAAAACAGGACCCCACGAAGTGCCATCATACTTGGCAAGACTGTGCGCTTCTATGCCATTGATTGAGTCAAATGCCCCATAAAGATACAAAATATTGTCCATCACTTCGAGTCCAAAACCGATTCCACCCCCAGGATTTCCATTTGTGCTCAGGCCAGAACCAATGGCAACCCAATCATTCCCTTGCCACTTTGCGATCCTACCTGAAGGATTTCCTCCTGCCATCAAAAAAGTTCCTGTTACAAAGAGTTCGCCTTTATATCGTGCAAATGCCTTGGCATCGTTTACCCTTGAATTGTAGATCACTTGCGTTCCACAAGGGACATCGAATCCACAACCAAGCCCAATCACGGTATCACCAACGATTTGACCAAAGCCGTGAATTTCGGAAGAATCAAACCAAGTGTATAGCCCGGCGACCAACATCCGGTCCTCTTGTGCATCATACCATGCAATGTTTGGAGCAATGTTAAATTTTCCGATTGATGCCCAATTTTGGGCATTAACGGATCCACAACCCAAGAGGGCCAAAGCGATTACCCAAAAGACGTTTCTGATCGTTTTCATTCCTTCACCAGTTTAATCACCTCACCCGATC
>JADKCL010000071.1 GCA_016718825.1 Bacteroidota bacterium
GATGGCGAATGCCGACGAATTATTCGCCGTACCGCCGCAGATCGATCAGGTAGACGTGCTCGCTGCCAAACTACCCCACTAAAAACTGGAACCAGCAGCTCGGATGAAGCGTGGCGGAGTCCGAGCTGCATTTTGGCCCCTGAGGATTGGGATACCTGGCTTGATCCCATGCCATCGACGGATGAGATGCTACTGCCCCTGCTAAAACCCTTTTGCGCCGGATCTGATGCAGCTATGAGCAATATTACTGGATGAATAAGGAACAGGCGTGCCCTTCTCATCTATTTCAACCACGCGTTCGGCGGTAGTTGCATTAATTGTTTCCGGTATCGCTTTTTTGGAATCTCTGGGTATGGCATATGCTCAAGGCAACAATACGTCGGGGCAGAGTGGCTATAAAAAGGAGGACCCGGGCGACTATTCCGACAAGAACGACCCGATTCAGGGCCATACAGTAGAACCTTATTCTGAAAAGGGTTTCATCCACAAGGGAAGGAGAGTTCAGAAAAGCGAAATACCAAGAATCAGTAAATCGCTTTACGACGGGTCGCCGAAAATAGCTGCAAAGGCATGAATCCACTGAATCTTATAATCGATAGGAGAATTGAATGAGAATTGACAAATATTTAACCGGTTTATTGATCCTGGCTGCCTTGGGATCTTCTTTAATATCTGGCAGTGTTTCTGCTAAAGAATACTTTACTGTCAAAAATAACGTGCTCGAACGCCCGACGGGATTTCGCGAGTGGGTATACGTAGGCACGCCTCTCACCCCAAATGATATGAATAACGGAAAGGCCAACTTCCAAGAATTTCATACCGTTTACATTGACCCGGAGAGCTGGGAGCACTGGAAAAAGACCGGTAAAATTCGGGACGGCGCCATACTAATTAAGGAGATGACCAGTGTCGGCAAGGTTGCAGCAAGCGGGAAGGGTTATTTCATGGGTGATTTCATTGGCCTGGAAGCGACAATAAAAAGCAAGCGCGAATTTCCCAATGAACCTGGCAACTGGGCTTATTTCAGCTTTACTAACGAAGACCACAAATCTATAAAAAAGACTGCGAACTTGGAACCAACGGCGAATTGCAACGGCTGTCACGAGGCGTCCGCGCAAGATGACTTTGTATTCACGCAATATTATCCTGTTCTCCGTGCCGGAAAGGCGAACGCGGAGAATGCGGTCGGAGGAAAATAAAATGAATCGCTTGAAAGAGAATACATATCCGTATCGAAACGAACACATCGCTGTTTTGTTGTCCGCAGTTTTGTTTACGGTGGCGTTGCTGACACATGCTGGAACAGCGATAGCCGACAAGGGGGATTTTTCCTTATATGTCGACAAGTCAGGCAACATCCGTCTGCCCGATGATTTTCGGCTGTCAATGACCCATTTGGGTTCCTGGTTTGTCCCAGAAGGCGAGGCAAGTGGTTTTCACGATGTCTACACAGAACCGGAAACGGCGAAGACCTATCGCAAAACCGGGAAATTTCCGGACGGCGCAACCCTGGTCAAGGAATTGCGTTCGTCAACTGCAGGCACATACACCACGGGCAACAATGTCAGCCATGCGACAGGTGACGTCAAGCAGTGGTTTGTAATGATCAAGGATACCAAAGCCCGTTTTCCCAACAATCCTGTCTGGGGCGATGGCTGGGGTTGGGCGCTGATTAAAACCGACAGCTCAAATCGAAGCGTAACCACTAATTACCGTACTGAATGTCTCCCCTGTCATATGCCAGCAAAAAACACCGATTGGATCTACGTCGAAGGCTACCCAACGCTAAGCAAACCTGATCGGTAATATTCCGGAAAAGTGTGCTAACACTATCGCTCTACCAGAGGCCGGTTGATTCGTGCCTGTCAAAGGCTGAATGTACACCCCAATAGGAGCGGCAGGATAAGGAAGATCAGGATTAGTCAGATGTATTAGGGACTGCAGAATTGACAAATAGGCTATCCCGATGTATTAAAGAAAACTTGAAAAAGCGTCGTCGGAAAGCGGCAAGGGTGTCATGATCCGGATGGGAGTCGGCGGCAATGTAGCGGAAGGCAACCGAGTCGTGGCCCGCTCGATCTTGCGGCTGGCAAACAACCCAGTGGCGTAGCCGTAGATGAGCAGGGATAGCAGCAGCGAAGGGTGGTACGAGGCGCTTCCCGTGCTGCGGTACGCCGAAACAAATCGGGTGAGATCAAACTCCTCCACCGTCTCCACCACAAACCGCGCCAGATGTTTCTCCGGCAGCCAGTTGTTCATCGACGGCGGGAACAAGTAATCAGTTTGGCGGTTGATGGGGCGAAAACTCATGGTCGAAGGCTCACAATACTTGGATATGATTGTCCCCTATTCTCGGTCAGTAAGTCCGACAGCCTGCTAGGCTGGGAAAACCTCAGCAACAGGCTTCTTAAAATAGGAAATTTGTATCAGGATGCAGAGAGCCTCCTTGACACCATGTCAAGGGTATTCAGCCCGCGAACCATCCTCCGCCCAATGCTTTATAAAGCTGAACGACAGATACCAGATGGAAGCGGTGCGTTGCGGTGAGGGCAAATTCGGCGTTGAACAGGTTGCGTTTGGCAAGGAGCACGTCCACATAGCTCGTAATCCCTCCCTTGTAGCGCAGGTCGGACACATGCAAAGCTGAGCGCAGCGCTTCGACTTGCTCCTGCTGCGCCTTGCGTTGCTCATTAACGGTACGAATCGCCACCAGGGCATCTTCAACCTCCTTGAATGCGACCAGGATGGTTTGTTCGTATTGAGCCAATACCTGCCTCGCCTGGGCTTCCGCCGCCCGCTGCTCGAAACCCAGGCTCTGCGCGTTCAGCAACGGCCCTGCCAACCCGAGTCCGCCTGCGCCGAATTCGCTTCCGGAGAGCAAAAGCTTCGACAGTGCCGGACTCGCTACCCCCAGGAAGCCGGTAATCGAAAGCTTTGGGAACCGCGCAGCTTTTGCCATTCCGATTCTCGCCGTAGCTGCCGCAAGCGTTTGCTCCGCCTGTAGAATATCCGGACGTCGCTGCAACAGCTCGGAAGGAAGGCCGGTCGGTACTTCGGGCGGCATGAGTTGCTCCGTCAGCGCACGGCCGCGCTGAATCGGTGCCGAGTTTCTGCCTAACAACACCCCCAACTCATTTTCCTTTTGAATCATCTGTCGTTCAAGTTCCGCCACTCTGGTTACCGCGTTGGCTCGCTCCGCCTCAAACTGATCCAGATCGAGCCTGGAAATCAATCCACCCCGTAACCGCGCCCGGGCAATGGCGACCGATTCTTCCCACGATGATAGAGCGCGGCGAGCAATATCCAGCTGCATGTCAAACTGCAAAAGATCGAAGTAGGACTGCGCTACCGAGCTCACTAACGTAAGCACTACCGCCCGGCGGTTCTCTTCACGGGCCATCAGGTCGCCGCGGGCAGCTTCATTGGCACGGCGGATCCTTCCCCAGATGTCCAGCTCCCAATTCAGGTTGGCGCTTCCGAAATAATTGTAGGGCGTCGGAAACCCGCGAATGAGGAACCCGCCAAGGGTACCGAAGGCCGGCGCATTGGCATTGACATCGAATTTAGGAAGAAAATCCAGGCGCGCGATAGTCGCGCGCGCCTGGAGCTCTTCGACGCTTGCCACTGCCTGTTTGAGGTCTCTATTCTCCAGCAAAGCCTGGTTGATGAGCCGTTGCAGTTCCTCGTCGTGCAAAAGCTCCCACCAGGGAAGATTGGCGATGGATTGCCCTTCCGTTTGCGTCATCCGAAACTTTTCGGCTGTATCGATGGGGGGGCGGATGTAGTCCGGTCCCATGGCGCAGGATGCGACCAGCATTATTGGGAGCAATGACAGGATTCTGACCCACACGTTATAGTGTCGCATCATGCTGTTTCCTGTTGCACGTTTTCGGCTGGCTTTGCTGGGTGCTTACGGGTAAGCCAGGTAAAGAACAGAGGAATGAAAATAGTAGCGACGAAGGTGGCGAGGAGCATACCGCCAAATACCCCGGTGCCCATGGAGCGGCGGGCGGCGGATCCTGCGCCGGTGGCGATCACCAGCGGCACGATGCCCAGCATAAATGCCATGGAAGTCATCACAATCGGTCGAAAGCGCAATCGCGCGGCTTCAAGGGCGGCTTGGGCGACCGGCATTCCCTCCCGCATTTTCTGGCTGGCAAACTCCACGATCAGGATGGCGTTCTTGGCCGCCAGGCCAATCAGCGTGATCAGGCCCACCTGGAAGTAAATATCATTGGGCATTCCTCGCACTAAAATGGCAAGCAGCGCGCCCGTGAGGGCAAAAGGCACGGCCATGATCACGGCCAACGGGAGGCCCCAGGTTTCAAATTGCGCGGCCAGGATGAGAAATACCATAATGATGGCGAAACTGAACGCAAGGGTTGCCGCCGAACCGGTGCGTTTTTCCTGGTAGGCCTGGGCCGTCCAGGCAATCTGGTAATTATCAGGCAGATTCTTTGCCGCAATCTCTTCCACCAGCTTGATGGCCTCACCTGAGCTTACACCCGGTGCGCCGCCCCCCATTATTTTTGCGGAAAGAAGCCCGTTATACCGTTCCAACTGCTCCGCACCGACCATAGTGCTGATCTTGCTGAGTGCTGACATGGGCACCATCGCCCCGGATTGCGAGCGTACGTATATCCTGCCGAGATCTTCCGGTTGCATGCGATATTCGGGTTCCGCCTGTAATTGCACGCGGTAGGTACGGCCGGACTTATTAAAATCGTTGATATAGAGGGAACCGATGGTGCTTTGCAAGGTGGCGTACAGGTCAGCAATCGGCACCCCCTGAGAAATTGCCTTGGCTTCATCCACTTCAATGAAGAATTGCGGTACCGTAGGGCGGAAAAAGGTGGTGATGCCGGCGAGGCGCGGTTCCTGGTTCAGGGCTTCAATGAGATGATTCACCACACCCGACAATTGCAAGGGATCCGAGCCGCCACGGGCTTGCACATAAACTTCAAACCCGCCAGCGGTGCCCAGACCATGAATAGTAGGTGGATTAAATGCGATCGCTATGCCATCAGACTGCTGCATGCCGATATCAAACAACTTATTCACAATATCCTCGGCGGTGCCCGTACGCTCGGACCAGTCTTTGAATGTTACGTACATGCTGGCCGAGCTGGTTTTATTGCCGCCACCGATCAGGTCGAAACCATTGATGACGAACTGGTGGGCTACTGCCGGATCCTCCGCAATGGCAGCGCGCACCGCTTCAGTGGTTTTGGTTGTTCGAGCCAGACTCGCCCCATCAGGCAGAATCGTTGCGGAAACAACGTAGCCCTGATCTTCCGGGGGCACAAAGCCGCCGGGAACGATTTCGAGGAGATATATCGAAAGACCGATAATGCCGGTAAATACGAAGGCGCCGATGATTTTATGCCGAATGGTCACGCCCACCGTACCGACATAGAATTGCGTGAGCCGGTCGAACCCGCTGTTAAATGCCCGGAAGAATGCAGATTCGCCATGCGTGGTTTTCAGTATGATGGCGCACAATGCGGGCGTGAGCGTCAGCGCCACCACGCCGGAAATTACCACGGCAACGGCAACGGTCACGGCAAACTGGCGATAGAGTTCCCCGGCGATCCCGCCCATGAAGGCCACTGGCACAAACACCGCGCACAATACTAATACAATAGCGACCACGGCACGTGAAACCTGCTCCATGGACTTGATGGCGGCTTTCATCGGCGACAGGTTTTCTTCGTCCATCAAGCGCTCGATGTTTTCCAGCACGACAATCGCATCATCCACCACAATGCCGATAGACAGCACCATCGCGAAGAGTGTCAGCGTGTTGATGGAGAAACCAAACAACCACAAACCGGCAAAGGTGCCAATCAGGGAAATGGGAACCGCGACAATGGGAATTAGCGTGGCACGCCAGCTTTGCAGAAAAAGGTAGACAACCAGTATCACCAGTATCATTGCCTCGCCGAGTGTTTTGACGACTTCCCAGATGGAGGCTTTGACGAAGAGACTGGTGTCGTAAGGTATGACGTAATCCATTCCTTCCGGGAAATAGGCCTTTAATTCATCCATCTTGGCAACCAGGGCGTCTGCGGTCTCAAGCGCATTGGCACCGGGCTGCAGAAAGATGGGGCCACCTGCGCCAGGCTGGCCATCCAACGCAGTACGAACATCGTAGCTTTGCGCACCAAGTTCAATTCGGGCGACGTCCTTGAGATAAAGAACGCCCTCGGGGCCATCGGCACGCAGGATAATATTGCCGAATTGCTCCGGGTTCCAGCAGCCGGCCTTTGGCATTGACGGTATAAACCAGCTGCTGATCGGAGGGCGGGTTCCTGTCCTATCTTCCCCGCGGCATATTGTGCGTTTTGTGCCCGGATAGCCGTCGCAATATCTGTTGTGGTGATCCCCAATTGCGCCATTCGATCGGGGCGCAGCCAAATGCGCATGGAATAATCCATAGCGCCGAACATCAGTGCTTCACCAACACCCTTGACGCGTCTTAGCTCATCCAGCACGTTAAGGGTGGCGTAGTTGCTGAGAAACAAAGGATCGTACTTTCCTTTCTCCTTGGAGACGAGCATAAGGCCAAGAAGAATGTCGCTGGAGCGCTTTTGTATTACCAGGCCCGTGCGGCGGACTTCATCCGGCAAACGCGGCAGGGCAATATTCACGCGGTTGCTGACGTTGAAAGTCGCCTGGTCGACGTCTGTGCCGACCTCAAAGGTCGCGGTAATTGTCAACGTGCCGCTTGAATCGGCGCTGGAGCTGAAATACAGCAGATCGTCAACTCCGCTCAGCTGCTCCTCGATGGGTGCGGCAACCGTTTTCGCCAGGGTATCGGCACTTGCTCCCGGAAAGGTCGCGGTGATCAACACGGTGGGCGGCGCGATTTGCGGATACTGCTCAATGGGCAATTGCATCGCGGCGGCCAGCCCGGCCAGAAAGATGATAATGGATACGACCGATGCAAAAATGGGCCGCGTGATGAAGAATCGGGTCATGATGATTCTCGCCCAGGTCCACTTGCCTGCTTATCGGGTTTGGGCTGGGCGGGGGGCTCGGCAGGCGCTTCTCCAAGCGCGTGAGGCGACACGGGGTTCCCAGGACGGAGCTTGATAATATTATCGACAATCACCTTGTCGCCCGCTTTCAGTCCCTCGAGAATCACCCAATCCTTGCCTAGCCAGTTACCCGCCACGACCGGCCGTACGGTCGCTTCGTTCTTTTCATTGAGGACATAGACACTCTTGCCTAGATCAGACGTCTGCACCGCAACCTGCGGGACGAGAAAAACCCCATCGCGTGTTCCCGTGGTGACGCGCGCGCGTACGAATTGTCCTGGCAGCAAACGTTGTTCTGCGTTATCGAACGTTGCGCGTAATTGCTGCGTACCAAGCGTGGGGTCAATCTTGCTGGCGGCAAAATTCAACTCTCCGTCCTTCCCGTACTCCGTGCCATCCGGCAGTATCAACGTGATTTGCTTTACTCTTTGTTCATTCAGGGGGCCGCCAAGCTGTACCAACTCGTTATCGGAAAGGCTGAAGCGCACCCATATGGGCGATATCTGCACAAGTGTCGTCAACAGGCTGTTATACGCTTCCACCAGGGCTCCTTCGGAGAACTGAAAGCGGCCCGACATGCCCTTCACCGGCGCCGTTACGGTTGTATAGGAAAGATTAAGCTCAGCATCGCGTACGCCAACCTCAGCCTGTTGCAAGGCAGCCTTTGCGATCGCGTTATCAGAGACGGCGTTGTCGTATTCACGCTGGCTGATGGCTTGCGTGTCGAGCAGATCGAGCAAACGCTTTTCCTCACGCTCGGTCTGCACAATGCGGGCTTTCTGCTCGGCGAGTTGCGCCTTTGCTTGCGCCAAGGCATTTTGGTAGGGAACGGGATCAATCAGAAACATCGGCTGGCGCTTTTACCGCGGCGCCCTCATCGCACAGGCGTCTGAGCAGAATGCCGCCCACCCTCGGCCGTATCTCGACTTCCTTGGCACCTTCGGTTTGCGCAACCGCTTCGGCGCTGATTGGCACGCTGGTAGGCTGCACCTCGATCATACTGACAGGAAGAGCCGTGCCGCCAGCAGGCAACCCGGCAGCCTGATCATTTTTGCCGCACGCCATCAACGCCATGCTTATAATCAGTGCAAGGGATAATTTTGGGCCCATAACCAGTAGTAAATCGTGAACTTTATTCTTGGAATTGACATCTGCCATTTTTTATTTAACTCCAGCGCCTCGCTGATCTGGCGTGTTAAGTGTTTGGTCGGGCTCCCATTAGCTAGCTCTGCCGGGTCTGACCATCAGAACAAGCTCGGCGACAAGCGCGTACCAACGCTCACATGTTCCTGCTGAACCACCGTGCAAATCGCAGCACTCATCGCTGCTTCGAATTGCGTGAGTGCAGCGGCGATCAAAGTACGGATAGCCCGGTTGTGACGATCAATAACCGATGCTCGTACAACCATCGCCTGGCACGAACAAGGGGTCTGGGGAGCAATGGAACAGTGAACCGACCAGGGGGATCAGCTGAGTTCTTGGCAAGGAGTCCGATGAGAAGCCCTTCAGGCCCGCTGGATGTAGCAGAGCCGATACGCGTCTTTATACCGCACTACTCTGCCTAAGAGCTGCACGCCGCGCTTGCGGAGCCTTTTCTTGCCTCACCTTTATAATCAGTACGCATGCCAAGCACGATGACAACAACACCCATGGCGATATAAAATTTCGCGATATGTTATTGGCAAAGCCAAAGATAAAGGGGGTAAAGCAATGAGGGAAGGTCCACGACCAGGCGCCTGTTAATCCAATCCAAGGAATGGCAAATGGAATTAGCCTGAATATGCCAAAGGGAAAATTGTAGAAGTCAGGGTTACCATCAAATGGACTGCAGCCAGACTATAAGCCAGCATGGCCGGAAACTGACTTAATCCTAATAACGGTGGCGCGAGTAAAAAATAACGAACGTCAGAAAATCAAAATACCCGTGTATACGTGCTGAAATTATCATGGATATTCCCTGTATTAAGTTATGGTCACTCCATAGCCATCACGTTCAGTACATTAATACGGTTCTATCACTTTAGCCTGCTATCTAAAAACACTGTCTTAAATTATTAATGTTTGATGTGGCAAGGGGCTATCTTGGCAATTAATGATTGAAACCGTGAAATTACTTGATTTCAAGCTTGATCTGCTTTAGGAAAACCGACCAGACAGGAAGTGAGTTTTTTCGGCAAACTTGACCTAAAGGAGGCGTGCCATGAAAAGAAGCGGAGCCAGTAGAGCAGATCGTAGCGGTATTTGAAGCAATGCCGGTGGTCGATCTGATCCTGCAGGTGGGGATATTCGGGACAGACGTTTTGCCGCTGGAAGAAGCAGGTACGGGGATGCAGTCCGACTGAGGTGCGAGAGAGCGCAAAGTAACTGTAGGAAGAGAATGGACGGCCCAAGAAGCTGTTGCCGAGCTGAGCCTGGACAAGGCAATTCTGCAGGACGTTGCATCAAAAGCGCACCGGCCCGCGCTGAGACGCCTGCCGAATTTGTACACCGGAAGAGCCTTCCAAGCCCTACACCCCGTTTGTAGCCAACGCCGAAAACTAACTCTCGGAAGGGGCCTGAAAACCCAAGCGATCATGCTAATCAAGTATTCACACGGATTATGGTTGCATAAAATCAACCACTTCTAAGCAAATTTGGAATTTGTCGGTTAATCGCCACATCGATAATTAGCGAAGAGCACTTAATGCCGCATCATTTATACAAATCTGGTCACGTGGTAGCCAAGCATTCCACTGTTCCTGAAATCATTCAAAATGGTGCTTACCACCGAACGAAGTGGTTCAACCAAATCTGCCACTTCCTGTTGAGTTAAATGAATTTGCAATGCATACCCACGAGTACATCCTATTCCAAACATCTCAGCCATAATTCTAATAAAGTAGCTATAACAACGCATTTCAACGGGTTGCGCTAGGTAGTGCGTAGCTTACGCCTGACCTTCTGTTTTCGGGTATATGTTCCTCAAAAACATACCATGCCAGTTCTGGTTGATGAGCCATCATGGCCTTGAAATCGCTGTACGCTATGCTACAGAAATTAACTTCACCCAATGCTTGAGCAGTTCTTCTACTCTTGGGGGATAGAATTATTCTGCAAACAACCAATGACGTCCCCCTTCTCAAAAAGAGAAAGAGTAACTTCAACTCTCTCCGTTAAATGAGAGAGCCTGTCGATACCACTTTTTATCCAGAACAAATCGGAAACACCGATCAACCCTGGTGGTAAAGGAAAGCTTTATCTGAATTGTTGACTTCCCTGAGCAGAAGGGTAATTCCTC
>JADKCL010000072.1 GCA_016718825.1 Bacteroidota bacterium
CGGCGTGACCGTCAATTGGGCCAAAGCGGAGGAATACAAAGACAACAACAGCCTCAAGGCTTGGGCAGATCCTTGGATGATCGACAACAAGGCCATCTACAACGGTTCTCAGGTGATCGCGGGCACCAATATCTGGTTGCCACCTGCCTCCTATATCGAAATGTTGCAGGCATCCGGGAAGATTGGCTCCCGACCTGATTTGCTCAACGAGGCGATTTCCTTGGGGCAGGGAATTGCAGGATTCACCATCAGATTGCAGCCGGGATCTATAGGAACCCATATGCTTTCGGTCTCGTGGACGCGGGCAGGATGATCGTAGACACGATTAAAAGTGTGCTTGATGGCTCCTTGTTCACCAATATCGCCGAAATATACAATTCGCTGGTGAATATCGATGGCCCGCAAGCAATGAAATTGGCCGAAGGCATCCTCTCCTCAGCCTTGGGCGCAGCCAAGGACTTCATCAAGAGCTGGGACAGTGATGACATGTACAACAAATGGTTTTTCCGCGGCAAGATTGCCGGAATGATCATCACGGAAGTCATATTGGCAATTGTGACAGCAGGTTCAAGCCTTGGTGCAAAGCTGACCTCCAAATTGCTAGATGCCTTCCCCAAACTCGGTAAGGTCGCCGCCAAAATCCTCAAAGCAGCCGACAAGCTCAATCTCAACAAAAAGAAAAAGAGCAGCAGCAATTTCGGCGCCGACGACGGAGATGCCGCCGACTTGCCGAAAGGGAATGACTTCGACAACGTCAACCCCGACGACAAGAAGCAGATGGAATTCCTGAAAGCTCTTGGCTGGGCAAAGATTCTTACCGATGCCAATGACCTGATGGACACCCCTGTGCCCATCCTGCTGAAGCAATTGGAAACGACTGTCGGCGCGAAGTTCCCGGCGGTAAGTGGCTACCGCGCCAATCCAGTCCCAGGTCAGGCGGGCACGTACCAGATTGTCCAGTTTGCGAAGGAGGTTAAGGGGAACTATAAAGTTGGGAATGAGGAGCAGAGGCAACAAGAAAAGGAAAGGATTAAAAACGGCGATCCAAAGCCAAGATTGAATGCGACGCAGCATTTCACCAGTTATGAAAGCGCTCGCAATGCCGCTCTTAAGTGGCTCGAACAACACGGTTTCAAAGCGGACAGGCCAAATCTGGCAAAAATGAAACTCGACCCGAATGTCGGAAAACCCATTGGAATGGTGGATGAAACCGGAAAGATAGGATTTCGAATCGAATTTGGTGAAGTTGATGGGGCAATGCACCCACATATAAATGTTTTCGACAAGTCCCTACCAAAAGGTGAACAGGATGGTCCGCACTTTGTATTTCCTGGGGACCAAAATACAGTTAATACGATCATAAAACGATTTCTGTAAACAAAAAATATGAAGCAGTTTGAATCGGATTGGACTCAATTCCAGGAGCTAACTCCTTTTCTGGAGACTGGAGAGGTAGAGTACTTCGCCGACACTTCGACGAAATTCTCAAGAATTGCAAAGTTATTTCCAATATTGGCTTACCGGATCAATTGGATGGAGGTAGAGAATGTATTCCTGATCGTCAAACGCTCGGAAAATGTATTCGAATCGGCAACCTCTGGTTTCATAAAGAAGGTTTTTGAAGTACTTGGTATTGAAAAGCATGATAAGCTGGACGCCCTTTTCGATGGAATAACCGAAGGGGGATTGACGATTTCGGCGGGAATCTTGAGTGAATTGGGATTTACGTTTTTACTTATTGCGCAACATACCTACATCATTCCCGATGACTGCCGTTGGTGCATCAACTATACATTCGAAGGTCAGCTGCACTTCGGATTTGCTGCGGGTGGGCAACTTGAGACATTGGAACGATTAGAGAAGGAATTGGCGACTGCTGGTATTGAAGCCCAATTACGACTCCGAAAATAAGGCATTGTGACAAAGCGCTATGTATTGAGACGTCCCGATAGATCACCATTCAAAATGATCAAAACAAGATCTTCTGTAGGTCAAACCCGAAAAAATACGGTATTTCGGAGATATAAATAGACATCAATCGTGAGGAAAAATTCATCGAAACGGCTTATCCGACCAAGGGTAGTTCCGTTTGGATCAAACCTTCGGAGGTAATGCCATGAAAATTAACATCGACCTTAGTTGCCTGGGGGATGGTGAACGATTTCAAAACGAGAGTTACGGAGGGATCATCTATGCGCCTTTTAACGTATTGATTGGTGGAAAGGCCTATCCTGCACAGGATTGGGAAGACTACCCAATTGTGAATTTACGATCATGGGCTGACAAATTCTCCTAAATGGCGAGGATTTTTGTTCAAGTATTTACCTTGATGGATGACGCTTGGGAAATGAGGTGGCAAGACTGTGATTTGGAATCCCAATGCGGCACACTTTATATGATCCACAGTGGGCTCGGTGTAATTCTATGGTCGGAACCAAGATACTTTTTGAAGGACTTTGCGAAAGAAATATTGAAAGCAATCAATTTCATGATCGAATCATTGGAAAAATTCATTGCAAACGGCAAGCGTGAGCCATCTGAAACAATTCAGAACCTGAAAATCTCAGCGGGAGGGTTGAGTACGTGGATGAAGGACCACGCTCAGACCTGAAATTGAGCGATGGCTTGAGGAGGAAAGTAGCCCTGACTACACCAACTCCATCACCGGTGACTTTTTCGCGGGGTAGGTACTCAAACGTGGAAAGGAAATGCCAGAGCCGACAAGTAAAGTATTTGTCTTGGTCAGACGACATCCAGACTCTACGCCGTGATGGAATATTCATACCTCCTATCAAGAAGTCTGAAAGTAATCAACGATGAAAATTCCTAAAACGCTCAATTACGAAGAACTTACCAATTTCTTTGCTGGCCAGTACCACAACCAATGGCCTGAGGAATATGGCACTTGGGAAAATGCCTTGAGCGATGTATGCAGGAGAAGCTCTATTCCGTGGCTGAAGCTAATAATGAATGAATTGACAACTTTGTTGGCATTCAAATTGGATGAAGCCACCTTAAAAGTGATTATCACAAAGGAGTGCCATGCCAATTACCATGCTCCTGCAGATGGCCACAGTTATCAAGAATGGCTCGAAAAGCTTCGCTCAAAGCTTGCGGGATTTATAAAGGAAGCCACAAAGTTCAAATCATAAAACAACCAAAATCCAGCCCTACCCTTGACCCCAATCGCCACGCCGAATGCCCGTTCTTTGAACTGAGAAAATGGGACCGACCGGTACCTAAACACAAGATAATCAAGTAAAAAAGTCAACAAACCATTCAAGCCCCCTCTCCAAAAGCGAAGCGATGGAGAGGGTCGGGGAGAGGCCACAAAGTGCGGATGATCAACGCAGTAACCACCCCCCCCCAATTTACCAGCCATCATCACAACCGATATTTCAGATTTGCCACACAGAACAAGGTATTCGCCTTGCATGGCATAGGAATCCAGTTGCGCCCATGCCTATGACAAGCTACCCAAGCCACTGAATTTTCCATGCTCGCTCCTCAAAAAGGACGGGAATGTCACTAAAAAACTCATACCGTTCATCGTACCCGACGTGATCATTTGGATCTAGACTCTGAAATATCAGTACATAAAATCCGCCCGTGCTACCTTGCGTGTCATCTTCAATTCGAACATACCAACCCTGATATTCTCCCTCCTCAATTCTGCCATTAATGCCTGTTTAGATATCTTGCATGACTTTTTTGAGGCAAAGTAATCATTTCTTCAAGGTTCACTTGCTCTTTGCAGCAATGGCTCCGCATGCATCAGTACATAAGACCCATACACCAACCAGATCGATTGACCCTTTCCCATTCTCACAGCGGTGCTACATAATCTAAAGTGACATTGGGACGCAAGAGGGTATCAGTCATAGAATTGTGAACCAATTGTTGTTCGCTAGACTCCAACGAATCCCGAAAAATCACATTTGCCCAAACAACCCATACCCCCCAACTCAACACCAACCTCATCGAATCGGCGCAAGCGGAACAAAGTGGACCATTTGAACAACAACAAGTCCGGTGGCGAATATGCCGCTAACGATCAAGACTGCCTTCGGAACGAAGGCGGGGGAAAAAAGTGAACGGCGGCTCACGATCGCAGAAACGAAAAGCGTCACGATGGAATGAATCAAAGTCAAGTTCCCGATCCACAATCGAATGCGATACGCTTGTTGCAAATCCTTGTACTCGTCAAAACTCAAACTACGATGATTGACCACATCCGGACTGACATGACACAGTAGGTAAGAAATTTCGAATTGCAGAAAAAATGCGGCCAGATTGAGAAAATAGAAAACAACAAGCGCAATGTAGAAATACTTCATGGCCGATGAATTTTCGTGTAGCAACGATTTCGAAAATTGCATGAACACATCCATCCTTGTTGATTCAGCGATTTCATTCTGTGGCAATTTACCATTAAATTCCTACAGACAGCCTTCGCCGCGTCACGAGTCCCTATCACCCGATGCCGATTCGCAAGTTGCCGCCGAAACAGTAACGGGTCTCATAAGCCACGTTTCTCGGATGCATTTGAAAGGCGATGCATGGTTCTACACATAGGGCGTGTCTGCAACCTTTGGCCGCTCAGCCCCTGTACTTGTTAAGTGCTGCGTCCAACTGTATGAATTTCAGTACAATACCGATTCGACTCTACTGACTAATGAATTACCGATTGCGGCACCTGTTCCGAGCATCGGAAGCTGTCGGCCTATCGCGAAGTCCGCCACCTAAAGCCGGCGCCAATACATGCTCAATTCTTCTGAAACAGCAAGCCGCTCCCAGTGCTCCCGGAGAGGCCACAAAGCCCTCCTCCCAATGACCGAATCCCAGCCCTACCTTTGACCCCATTCGCCACGTCGAATGCCCATTCTTTGACCTGTGAAACAAGGGGCCGACCGATACCCAAACGCAAGATTTTCAAGGAAGAAAGTCAACAAGCCGTTCAATCCCCCTTTCCAGACCTGTCCAGAGTGAAACGAAGGAACTGAAGCGATGGAGAAGGTCGGGGAGAGGCCACGAAGCAAAGGGCGGGTGAGCCCTGTAGCGTTTCATAAACGCAACACCAAGCTTGCATTTCCTCGTCTTCTGTAGCGGAGGATGGGATTTAGAACATCGACCATAGAATACATTCTCCAGCAAGACGGGATCTATTCGCCTTGCGGATTTGAATTTAGGGAAAATATTGATTCGTGTAGTGGGGGAATGAGTTTGGGACTTGGATCAATTTTGGAATGCAGCAGTTTTTGGACAATCAGATTGGGTTGAGTTGGTTTCTCGGCTTTGAACGATCCAAAACCCAAAACTGCGTTGGAGAGATCAAGGCAATCGGAAAGGTGGTTAACATCGCCCATTGGCCACTATTGCCGTGAATCAAAATAGAGGTAATTTATCTGTTTCGCACTGACGTTGCACCGTGGCTTCGCCAAGCGGGATGCCCTGTCCTTGCATTAAACGTACCAATTTCTTTTCACCATCCAAAAAGACTTTCGTGTAGAGTCGTTTCTGCTGATTATTGGCTAATGTTTTGACCTATACATATAAGATTAATGGCAAGAATGGAAGGCATAATAGATGTGCTGACTAGACCCATGAAAAATCGTAAAGCATCCATTGTATTCACCGCTCTTATCGTAGATATCCTCAAGGTAGTATTCAGATTGAGTATCGGATATTCTGTCTGGATTCCCTAAAAAAAGAAAAAGTTCACTTCTCAATAGTCCTTGAAAAAAGCAAGATTGTTTCGCCATTTCAATCCCCATACTGCTTTTGAGGCCATTGCCGACCGATCTCCAAGAAGCTAATGCAATCGTATAATTCATATCACGGAGCAACGAATCACCAAGATTGGTCTTTTTGACAGTTAAGCTACCCAAAGTTAAGATTGAGTCAACACATTCAGAACCAACTGGATTGTGAACACTTTCCTTAACCTCGCTTTTCAATTTGCAACCTGACGCAAGAATTAACCAGAATCCAAGGCAAATTAGCGCTGCAGTTCCAAAAGAATAGTCATTTAACATTCCGATCGCAATTGAATTCAATTAAGTTTTACCGCCATTTGTAGTTTTAGGCAAATCCATCGGAAAGTCAAGCGAATTTGCTCAATGGTGTCGCTATTGTAACCCGTGAGCCAAAATTGGGCCGCGAAGGTGCCCGAGCTGCCAGACCAATGCGCCACAATCGCAAATTCGTAAGGGGCAACCACATCTGCCGCACCGAGAAGCCCCCTATCCAGAGCAAAGCGAAGGAGCTGAAGCGATGAAGAGTGATTAGCGGCACAATTGCGATTAGCCACCAAACCATTCAAGCCCCCTCTCCAAAAGCGAAGCGATGGAGAGGGTCGGGGAGAGGCCACAAAATCCAACCCTACTCAACCACCAACCGATGCGTAGCCCGACCCAGCTCCGACGAAAGCTCCACCAGATAAATCCCCGGCGCAAGATGCCCCACACCATGCGCCGTCGTGGCGCGATCCAACACCGCCTCCGACACCAGCGTGCCGGTCAGCGACCAAATCCGCAGCGCTGCATTGGCAGTGCCATGCAGTTGAACCGTAATGCGGTCCCTCGCCGGACTAGGATAAACCGTGAACATGGAGGAAATGAGCTCCGATGGCGAAATCGACGTTACCGTATTGGTATAGCGGAAAATCCTGCTGTCATAGCCCACGGTGTACCCGGTGTCGGTGGTCGGGAAATGAATTCCGTACAGCGTTCCCCCCAACAGGGTGTCTTCGACCCAGGTGGCCCCCGCGTCGCTCGTCCGGACGATCGTGCCGCCGCCGGTCGCGAAATAGCCGTGGTTGGCATCCGGGAAGGTCACATTGTACAAGCTCCAACCCACACCGCCCATGCCCGTGGACCACGTGGCACCCGCATCCGTGGTTTTCAGGACAGTGCCATAACGACCGCCCGCATGGCCCGTGGTGGGACTGGTGAATTCCACCGAAAGCAGGTCAAGAAACGTCCCCGTGTTTAACGGGTTCCAAGTGGTTCCGCCGTCCGTGGTTTTCAGGATGCGTCCCATCGTGGCCGTCACATACCCCGTATTGACATCCGTGAAATACACCCCGCTGAGATCCCCGAAGATGCCGCTGTTTTGGCCAACCCAGGTTGCACCGCAATCCGTCGTTTTGATGATCCTTCCGTAGTCACCCACCGCATAGCCAACCGTCGGACTCGGGAAGTGGACCCCATACAAAGCGTAGGAGCCATGGTCCATAAAATTGTTCCAGTGTGCGCCGCCGTCCGTGGTTTTCATGACCATGCCATAAAGAAGCCAGGTGCAGGTGTTTTCGCCAACCGCAAAGCCCGTGTCGCGGGTCGGGAAATGCACATCAAACAGGTCCGTGGTCCAGGATGCCACCCACATATCGTGCTGCAGGACCCAGTTCGCGCCGGCATCGGTGGTCTTTAAGCAGGTAGATTCCTTCCCAACCGCGTAACCCGTCGTCGAACTCGTAAAATAGGTGCTCCGAAGATCCTGGGCGGTGACAACATTCGTTTTGGAGGGCCAGGTGTTGCCAAAATCGGGGGTCCTGCGAATGGATGCGCCAAGGCCGACTGCGATACCCGTCGAACCGCTCGTAAACCACATATCCATGACCCCCATTCTGGTATAGGTAGCGACAGAATCCCAGTTCACACCGGCATCGGTGGTTTTCCAGATTCGACCGCTTCCCGCATCCCCGACGTAGGCAGTATCCGTTCCGGTCGCATAAACGGAAAGATATGTCTCGATTGCGGGGGTGGGTCTTGAATTCCAAGTGGTTCCTCCGTTGGAGGTTTGGTACACGCCGCCTGCCTGACAAGAAGCATAACCATGCGATGGGGTGGCAAAATGGATATCCTCCACAATCGGGCCCGAAGGCAGCGTTTGCGGCGTCCACGTTGCGCCTGCATCCGTGGTTTTGTAAATCAACCCGACATAATTCGTATGGCCACAGGCATACCCGGTATTGGAACTCGTAAACCAGAGGCCATTGTACCAGTTGGAGGCATTCGTCGAAATGGCATTCCAAGTGGCCCCCGCATCGGTGGTTTTGAGAATCCTTCCGCCCGATGTCGCCGAATAGCCCGTGTCAAGGGAGGTGAAATACAGCGAAGTACAAAAGTCCGTTCCCCCCACCGAAATCTGCGTCCAGTTCACCCCGCCATCCGTTGTTTTCAGGAGTTTCCCCGTCATCCCCGCCACAAAGCCGGTCGTATTCGAAGTGAAAAACACTGCTGAATACGTCCAGGAATTCGGATAAGTGATATTCGAAGCCACCTTGAACCAGGAATTGCCCCCGTCGGTGGACTTCATCACGACATTGTAGCCCACCGCATACCCAATCGAAGCAGAAGGGAAATGCACCCCATACAGATCACCGCCATTGGGAATCGGATGTTGAAGCTCCCAAGCCGACGCCTGCGCCAGCAACATCGAACCAACACAAACCTGTAGCAACAAAAGAAATATGCGAATTTTCATGGATCCCAAGTAACGTGACAATAGTTGACAAGTGAAGGTAAGAATTCGCGCGGACCAATGCCCAGAAAATACACAAACAGTCAAAAACCCAAGACAAACGGTCAAAATCGCATTCCCAGCGTCGATGTGCTGCCTTTCGTCTACATCAAAACAAGAATTCAATTGTCACCAAATTAGGACCTTGGGAATCTCGCTTTTCCGCGCCGAAG